>NZ_WIBD01000020.1:0-24116 GCF_009495975.1 Pseudomonas sp. SZ57
AACCGCGTGTCAAACTCTTTTTTCTCACCGCTGCCGATCAATCCAGACCCGACCTCCTTCCTCGCTGACTCTTCACTCTAAAACCTTGCAAACCATTGATCTACAAGGCTTTTTCGTTTCCGTCTGCGCCGGAAGTGGGGCGAATTATAGACACCTCACAGAGGGCGTCAACCGTTAATTTCAAAATCACCGAAATTGACCGTTTCGTGGTTACCTATATAAGAAGAGCACGCACCCTTTGCGCAATATATTGCCCATTCATTGATTATTCCGCATCATGCGCCGTTACCTGTGCCCGGATCACACCCAGGATGTACATCTGAAATGTCTGAGAAATCCCGCAACATAGCCTCTGCCCTGTTCCCTCTGGGACTGCTGATGATCGCCATGATCTCCATTCAAAGCGGCGCGTCGCTGGCAAAGAGTCTTTTCCCTGTCGTGGGCGCGCAAGGCACCACAACACTCAGGCTGGTATTCGCCAGCCTTATCCTGGTTGCCGTCCTGCGCCCGTGGCGGGCGAATCTGACTGCAAAGTCGTTACGCACTGTGGTGATCTACGGCATTGCGCTGGGCTGCATGAACCTTCTCTTCTATATGTCGTTGCAGACAGTCCCCTTGGGAATTGCAGTAGCCCTGGAGTTCACCGGCCCGCTGGCGGTGGCTTTGCTGTCCTCCCGCAAGCCCATTGATTTCCTCTGGGTAACTTTGGCAGTCATCGGCCTGCTGCTGTTGATCCCTTTGGGGACCTCAGCTGCCGCGATTGATCTGCTCGGTGCGGGCTACGCCTTGGGCGCCGGAGTGTGCTGGGCCGCATACATCGTATTCGGTCACAAGGCAGGCGCCGACAACGGTGTGCAGACAGCAGCGCTTGGTGTCGTGATTGCCGCGCTGTTCATAGGCCCGATAGGCGTAATACACGCAGGCTCTGCGTTACTGGATATTTCACTGATACCCGCAGCACTGGGTGTCGCAATCCTCTCGACTGCCCTGCCCTACAGCCTGGAGATGATCGCCCTGACGCGAATGTCGGCGCGTACATTTGGCACGCTGGCAAGCCTGGAACCGGTCTTCGCCGCGCTTTCCGGCCTGGTGTTTCTTCATGAAAGCCTTTCATTGACTCAGTGGCTGGCGATCGGCGCGATCATCTTCGCGTCCATTGGCGCAACCCTTGGTTCTGCAAACAGCAAACCTCAACTGGTGCCGGCCGACTGAACTTACCACGCATCAAGAAGCCATATGGCACTAGCATTTGTTACGCGCATGCGCCATGTTTGTACCTGACCGATTTATAGTCGGTGGCTATGCGTTACAGTTCAAAAGACTCATGGTCCAGTCAATCAGATGGATCGCGATCAGCAATGGCCCGCTAAGGAAAGGAATGAAATACATTTTTGTCGTATTGGCCATATTGGCTGTGGCAGGCTGTGCAGCCACGTCCAAACCCGTCACGCAAAGCAAGCGAGGCATCCACATCAATTGCTCAGGCCTCACGTCGTCCTGGGCAAAATGCTACGAACTGGCTACCAACTCCTGCGCTTCGAGAACATTCAAGGTGATCGCGAAGTCAGGCGATGCCACCGAGGAGCCCGAAGACTATCCGTTCGGCCTGAACCCGGCCGGTTACACCAGCCGCAGCATGATCATCGTGTGCAGGAAAGCTGCACCACTGGCGAATCCGTCGCCGCAGGACTGAGCCCGCGGCAACGTGAAGGCTTAATCAGACAGGGATCGTGCGGGCCTGCAGCCACAACAGCGCAGTGCCCTGCAGCAGCGGGCTCAAGCGCGTCAGAACATGCACATGGTAGTCGTTCAACCAGGCGCGCTCTTCTGCGCTCAACATCGACACCTCGAGGCAACGGGTGTCGATCGGGCACAGCGTCAGGGTTTCGAAGCGCAGAAACTCGCCGAATTCGGTTTTGCCGGCTTCCTGGTTGATCACCAGGTTTTCGATACGCACACCCCAGCGTCCAGGCCGGTACGTACCGGGCTCGATGGACGTGATCATGCCCGGCAGCATGGCCGTCTGCGGCGTTGCAGGCGCCTGATAGGCAATGACCTGCGGCCCCTCGTGCACATTCAGGAAATACCCCACACCATGCCCGGTGCCGTGGCCGTAATTGACACCTTCACTCCAGATCGGCGCTCGGGCAATTGCGTCCAGCAGCGGCGACTGAATGCCTTTGGGAAACTGAGCTCGCGACAGTGCGATCACACCCTTGAGGACGCGCGTACAGTCCTGCTTCTGTTCGGCGCTCGGTGTTCCGATCGCCACCATACGCGTGATGTCGGTGGTACCGCCAAGGTACTGGCCGCCCGAATCGATCAGCAGTAAACCATCGCCTTCTATCCGCGCATGCTCCGCCTCGGTGGCGCGGTAATGTGGCATCGCGCCATTGGCGTTGAAACCCGCGATGGTGGCAAAGCTGGGCGAGACGTAGCCCGGACGTCGCTCGCGTGCCTGCGTGAGCTTTTCATCAATGGTCAGCTCGCTGACAGGCTCTCGCCCCAGCGCACTGTCCAGCCAGGCGAAGAACTCGCAGAGCGCTGCGCCGTCCTGCTCCATTGCCTGGCGGATGTGGGCCGTATCGGCTTCGGTTTTTTGCGACTTCAGTAACGTGCTCGGGTTAAGCCCTTCAACCAGCGTGACCTCACTGTCCAGGTAATCGAGCAGCCCGCAGGTAACCCGCGCCGGATCGACCAGCAGTCGCGCGTCCTTCGGCAGTTCACGCAAGGCGGCGCCAATCTGCGTGTACTCCATGAGGTTGATAGCGTCGCGCTCCAGGCGCGCGCGCACCGAGTCCGGCACTTTCTTCGAATCCACGAACAGCGTGACGCTTTGCGGACCGATCAAGGCGAACGCGATGAACACCGGGTTGTAGGAAACGTCTGCGCCACGCAGATTGAACAGCCAAGCGATGTCGTCCAGCGTTGCAATGAAATGCCAGTCAGCTTTTCGCTCGACGATGATCTGACGAACCCGCGCGAGTTTTTCGCTACGGTCCAGTGACGCCTGGGGAGGCAAATGCTCGTAAATCGGGTGGGACGGCAACGCGGGCCGGTCCTGCCATAGCTCGGTGAGCAGGTCGATATCGGTTCGCAGCCGCGCGCCGCGCTCGTAGAGCTTGCTTGCCAGGGTTCGCGAAGAAGCAACGGCCAGAACCGCGCCATCAACGGCAACCACGCTTTCGGCCTTGGCTTCATCTGCCAGCCATTCGAGTGGACCTTGCTGGCCAGGCATCAGTTTCACCAGCTCGATGCCGCTGCCGGCCAGCTCCTTGGTAGCCTGTTCCCAGTAGCGGCTATCAGCCCATATGCCAGCAAAATCCTGGGTGATGATCAGCGTACCGACCGAGCCGTGAAAACCCGACAACCACTGGCGCCCCTGCCAATAGCCGGGCAGGTATTCGGAGAGGTGCGGATCCGCTGACGGCACCAGATAGGCATCGATGCGCTCCCTGCTCATCAAGGCGCGGGTTTGCGCCAAACGTTCTGCCACGCCTGAACTGGCATTGGATTGCGTGCTCATTGACTCTCCTGCTGACCCGGAAATTGACTGCTTTCACTGGCTCAGATAATGGAGCACTCATCGAGCCTGAGCAACCGCCCAGAACGCAGGCTGAACAAGAGAGGCGCGAATCGAGTCGACCGCACGCTCTATGTCCTGCTCGCGGGTGAAGCGCCCCAGGCTCAGGCGTATCGTCTGGCTGGCGGCCTGCGGGCTCAGCCCAAGGGCGAGCAGGACATGCGACGGCAGGTTTTTCGCCGAGTTGCAGGCGGAGGTGGACGAAAAGGCCAGACTCTCACCCAGCGCGGCGACGTCCAGATCGTTATGGGTGAAGGTAAAACTGAGCGTGTGGGCAATCCGCTGCGTGGGGCTGCCGTTGATACACACCCCGGGAATCTTGGCCAGGCGCTCACAAAGAAGATCGCTCAGCCGCTGTATTTCAACCACCTCTTCTTCGAGCACCTCTGCCGCCAGGGCAAAGGCCGCGCCCATTCCGGCGATCTGATGCGTCGCCAGTGTCCCGGAGCGCAAGCCACATTCGTGCCCTCCTCCATGAATCTGGGCGAGAACACGCTGCTGCGCGCGCGGACCGACATACAAGGCGCCAATGCCCTTGGGCCCATAGATCTTGTGTGCCGAGAGCGACATCAAATCTACCGCGAGCTGGCTGAGGTCGATCGGCAGCTTGCCGGCGCCCTGAGCAGCGTCGACATGCAACAGCGCCCCGTGCCCACGTACGCGCCTGCCGATCTCGGCAATGTCGTTGACGGTACCCAGTTCGTTATTGACCAGCATCAGCGAGACCAGAAATGTATCGTCACGCAAGGCTGCACTGACTGCATCGGCGCTGATCAGGCCCTCGCTGTCCGGCGCCAGCCAGGTAACATCGACGCCCTCTTCCTCAAGCTGACGGGCGGTGTCGAGGGTAGCCTTGTGCTCGATCAGACTGGTGATGATATGACCGGGTCTGCCTCCGGCGACGGCTGCCTGGCGCCTGGCACGTTCCTGAGCCACCCCCTTGAGTGCCAGATTGCTGGACTCGGTAGCGCCGGAAGTCCAGATGATCTGCGAGGCTTGCCCACCCACCAGGTGCGCAACCTGCCCGCGAGCAAGTTCCACCGCAAGGCGGGCCTTCTGGCCGAACGAATGGGAGCTGGAGGCCGGATTACCGAAATTGCCTGACGCCCCCAGGCAATCGACCATCACCCTGATGACGCGCTCGTCCACAGGCGTGGTGGCAGCGTAATCAAAATACAGCACTGGCTCGTTCATGCACGTTCCTCGTTTACAGACCATGAGGACGATCATGCACGAAATCAAATAGAACCAAAAATTATCAATTAATATTTATATAGATCAAAATAGAATATTTAAAAAGCTGCTGTCGTAAAATCCGTTGATCTCTGGACGCCGGACAGAGGCCGTGAGCTGTGTCGTTAAAAAGACATCGACGGATGATATTTTTTTGACACACTTATAAATCAGTACGTTAGATTCTTCGCTCTACCATTTATCAAAAATCTAACAGAAACCTGACGAAATAATTTGACAGATACCCTGCCGCCACCGATATATAGGACCGTCAGGCACATTCCGGTTTTACGCACATGCCGCAGAGCATAGCGTTGGAATCATCCGCCGAAGTTGACTGCTGTCCCGTCTCACCCTGTCAGTTATTTCCACGGCGCTTACCCGGCGCTGGCGGATGTCTGTTGACTCTCACTTCCTTTTTAAAGTGCTGAATGCGTTCGGTGTGGCGGTAGCTTTGCCTGTTGCAATGCGACCCACTCGACGCTTACGCGTTGGTTCTGTGTAAGCAGCGCCCTGACTGGATCGACCCGATTCGGCGGTAGCGTGCCCGGCAGTCAACGTACGTCTGCGAAAGATGCCCGGTCACCCGCTTGGCAACGCGCTGATTCAAAGAAACATGGAGGCTTCGATGATTAACGTGACCAAGACATATCTGGGTGATATCGACCAGTTCAAACGCTATGTCGAAGGCATCTACGCACGTGGCTGGCTGACCAATCACGGTCCGCTGGCCAGGGAGCTGACGGATCGACTCAAGGACTACCTGGGCGTCAGGCACATTATTCTGACCAACAACGGCACCCTGGCCCTGCAAGTGGCCTATCGGGCGCTGGGGCTGAGTGGCAGCGCAGTGACTACGCCATTCAGTTTTGTCGCGACCAGCAGCTCGCTGCAATGGGAAGGCATCCGGCCGATCTTTGCCGACATCGATGCGCACACCTGGAACATCTCGCCGAAACACATCGAAAACAGTATTGCCGAAGACACCACTGCGATCGTCGCCACCCACGTGTTTGGCAATCCGTGTGATGTGCAAGCCATTGAGCAGATAGCCCGCGAGCACAAGCTCAAGGTCGTCTATGACGGCGCACATGCATTCGCCGTGCGTCACGCAGGCCAGTCGGTGCTCAATCATGGCGACATCAGCACCTTGAGTTTCCATGCCACCAAGCTGTTTCATACCATTGAAGGTGGCGCGATCATCACCAACGATGACGATCTGGCCAGACAAGCCCATCTGATGTGCAACTTCGGCATTTCCGGCGTCGACCGGATCGATGGCATCGGCATCAACGCCAAGCTCAATGAATTCTCCGCCGCCATGGGGCTGTGCATTCTCGACAACATCAGCAACATTCTCGAAGAGCGCGCAGAGATAGCCGGTCACTACACCTCGTCGCTGCAGGACCATCTGGATCTGCAGACACCCCAGGCCGACAGCCAGTTGAATCACAGTTATTACCCTGTGGCCCTGCGCGACGAACAACAATTGCTGAGCGTGCGCACGGCACTCAACCAGCACAAGATCAACCCTCGCCGCTACTTCTACCCCTCGCTGGATACCCTTGAATACCTGCAGCCGCAACCCAGCCAGCCGGTCTCCAGAGCGTTGAGCGAGCGAGTGCTGTGCCTGCCGATCTATCCCGGTCTGCTGAGAAGCGAGCAGGACCTGGTGATCCGCACCCTGATCGAAGCCTGCAGCGGGACTGAAACTGACTACCGGGCCTGCACCGTTGCGCGGGTCTGCTGACGATCATGCCCGGCAAACATTCCCTCATTCGCAACACCCTGCTGAATTACGGCGGGCAGGCTTACGTGCTGCTGGTCGGGATTCTGATCATGCCGTTTTATCTGGGCCATCTGGGTGCCGAAGCGTATGGCCTGATCGGTTTCTTCACCCTGCTGCAGGCCTGGCTGCAATTGCTGGATGCCGGCCTGTCGCCCAGCCTGGTGCGGGCGGTGGCGCACCAGCGAGACACCCCTGCAAGCAAACAATACCTGGGTCGTCTGCTGCGCTCGTTCGAACTGATCTTTCTGCCGATGGCCATGTTCAGCGCCCTGCTGGTCTGTGTCGCCAGCCCGTGGATCGCCGCGCACTGGCTGAACGCAGATACGCTACAACCCGACACGCTGACCCATTGCATCACCTTGATGGGCATCATCATTGCCCTGCGCCTGTATTCGACGCTGTACAAAAGCGCGATTCAGGGCCTTGAACAGCATGGCTGGCTCAACGTCGCCAATGTGTCGATCGCCACGTTGCGCTACTTCGGTGGCCTGGTGTTGGTCAGTCAGTTTTCCCGGGACCCACGAGACTTCTTTGAATTTCAACTCGCAGTGGGGCTGATCGAAACTCTGCTGTTTGCCGGCAAGGCCCGCAGGCAGATGCCTGCGCCGCATTGGCTGACCGGACTGGACTGGCCATTGATCAAGCCGATCCTGCCCTTCGCCGCCAGCCTGTCGCTGAGCGCTGTGCTGTGGATCGTGCTGACTCAGGTGGACAAGGCACTTCTGTCGAATCTGCTGCCGCTGGACCAGTACGGCTACTTCTCACTGGTGGCGTTGATCGCCACCGGCATCGTGATGCTGACCAACCCGCTGGTCCAGACGCTGCTGCCGCGCCTGACGGTGTTGATGGCCGAGGGGCGGCGCGACGAGATGCACGCCTTGTTTCTGGCCGCCAATCGTTTCGCCTGCACCTTTCTGTTTCCTCTGGCGGCGGTCATTGCCCTGTATGCAGAACCGTTGATTCTCGCCTGGACCGGCGATCCGGTCGCCGCGCACTGGAGTCGTCCGGTGCTGGGCTGGTACGCACTGGGCAGCGCCATCATGGCCGCCAGTGCCTTTCAGTTCTATCTGCAATACACCTATGGACGGATGCACTTGCACCTGTGGTACAGCCTGATTTCGACGCTGGTCAGCGTGCCGGTGATGGTGCTGGCGATCCATTATCAGGGCGTGTACGGCGCGGCGTTGGCGTGGTTTTTTCTGCGGGCGACGTCCTTCGCGATATGGCCAGCCATCGTGCATCGACACCTGGTCCCCGGTCTTCATCGCCAGTGGCTGAGCGACATCCTGCGTATCAGCGCGATAACCGCTGCCGGCCTGGTGGTCAGCGCCCCCGTTTTCAATCTGATTGCCGGTGAAAGCCGCAGCAGCGTGCTTCTGGCACTCGCGCTCAGCGGGCTTGTCACCCTGACGCTGGTGGCGACGAGTCACCGGCCGCTGGCATCGAAACTCTATGTTCTGTTCAGTAAACCGAGTACTTGAGCCATGGACGACACTGTAAGAAATACCGACGAAACCTGCCTGGCGCCACCGCTGCTGAGCATCGTATGCCCCGCCTACAATCAGGAGGGCTTCATCGCCCAGACGCTGGACGGGCTTTTGTCACAGCAGACCGATTTCAGGTACGAAATCCTGATCAACGACGACGCCTCCACAGACGGCACCGCGCGCATCATTGCGCACTACGCCGAGCGGCATCCGACGATCATTCGGCCCTTCTATCAGCAGATCAATCAGTACAGTCAGGGCAGAGCTTGCGTCCCGGGCCTGTTTGGCGAAGCACGCGGTCGTTACATCGCCTACTGCGAAGCCGACGACTACTGGACCGATCCGCAAAAACTGCAGCAGCAAGTGGACTTTCTCGAAGCTCATCCAGATTACGTCATCACTTATCACGACGCGTTCGTCTTCGATGAGCACGGCCAGTATGGCGTGCAGCTGCAAGGTCATCTGCGCGCCGATGCCTCGGCGCTGGAGTTGCAACAGGCAAGACGCCTGTCGACCCTGACTGTCTGCTTTCGCAATGTGTTCAGCCAGATGCCGCCCGAACTGAGCCTGTGCAACGCGCCGCTGAACGATATGTGCTGGTGGTCGCTGCTGGGGGCCTACGGCAAGGGCAAGTTCATGGCAGGGATCAAGCCGGCCGCCTATCGCATGCACCCTGGCGGGGTGTTCTCGATGCGCAGTGACAAACGCAAGTTGCACATGAACCTGCAGACCTGCTCAAGCCTGGCCAACTATTACAACCGCCTGGGCAATCAGCCGCTGTACCAGTATTTCCTGATGCAGACGGTGTGCCTGTCGCTGGCTGCACTCGCCCCTCGCCACAAACTGCAGACACTGTGGAAAGTGGCAGGCAACGTGATCGGCAATCTGCGCAGGCGCCTGCTGCCGGCCATTGGCAAAGCTCATGTTCAGTAGTGTGCTGGTGTTGTGCGTCGGCAACGTCTGCCGCAGTCCGATGGCCGTCGCGATGCTGCATGAACGCCTGCAGGCCACGCAGGTGCGTATTCAGTCGGCAGGCATCGCCGCGTTATCGGGTTCGTCGATCGACCCGACGGCACATGCGGTGCTGCAGTCGCATCGGGTGCAGCCTCGGCGGCATGCCGCTCGCCAGATGAGTCGCGAGCTGCTGCGCCAGGCCGACCTGATCCTGCTGATGGAGCAGGCGCATTTTTCCGACGTCCTCGAACTGGCCCCCGAAGTGCGCGGCAAAGCCTTTCTGATGGGGAAATGGCAGGACCCGCTCGACATCACCGACCCTTACCGGCGCCCCGCGTCAGCCTTCGAGCAGACCTACGCGCAGCTCTCGCGCTGCATCGACGACTGGCTTCCCCATTTTCAGTCAGGAGCAACAGGATAAATGACCGTCATGAACCATCCTTCCCTGAATTTCCAACCGGACTCCCGGATTGATCTGGCAACGGTCCTGCGGATGCTGTTCGATCACAAGACCCTGATCCTGTGGACCGTCGGCGTGTTTTTTCTGATTGGCCTGGGCTATGCCATTCTGGCCACACCGGTGTATCAGGCCACCGCCATGATTCAGATAGAGCCTCGGAAAATCGGCATTGAGGGCACGCCGGAAGTCAGTGCCAAGCCACTCTCGGTGTCGCAGGCGACCACCGAGATTGAGCTGATCAAGTCCCGCGCGCTGCTGGGCAAGGTCGTCGACGATCTGCAGCTGAATAGGCTCCAGACACCTGATTTGTTTCCTGTGATCGGTCCGTATCTGTATCGCACCTTCAAGCCCGCACGCGATGGTGAACTGGCGCAGCCTTTATTCGGCCTGACCCAATATGCGTGGGGCGGCGAAAAAATAGAGGTGTTCCAACTGGAAGTGCCTGAGCACCTGCTGGGTGAAAAACTCACCCTGACCGCAGGCAAACCCGGCCAGTTCTCGCTCTACGATAGCGAACACAACCTGCTGCTCGGGGGTGCGATCAATCGCGTGGTCGAAGGCCACGGAATCAAGATTCAGGTCGCAACGCTGCAGGCCCGGCCCGGTACCGATTTCACTGTCTCCAGACAGCGCACACTCAGCACCGCGCTGATCTATCAGAACCGCCTGAAGATCGCCGAGGCCGGCAGGGACTCGGGCATCATCTACCTGTCGATCGAGGACCAGGACGCACAACGGGCCAACCGGATTCTCGATGAGGTCAGCCATCTGTATGTACGTCAGAACGTCGAGCGCAGTTCGGCCGAGGCCGCCCAGCGGCTGCAGTTCTTGCGCTCGCAGTTACCCGCCGTACGCAAGCAGCTCGAGGAATCGGAAACCGCGCTGAACACCTTCCAGACCAGCGCCCGATCGGTGGACCTGAGTATCGAAACCAAGGGGGTGCTTGACCAGGTGGTCAGTCTTGACTCGATGCTGTCCGAACTGAAACTCAAACGCGTCGAACTGGAACGGCTGTATACCCGCGAGCACCCGACCTATCGCAGCCTGATGAGCCAGATGAGCCAGCTGGAACAACAACGCCAGGGCCTGCTGAAAAAAATCGACGCGCTGCCCATGACCCAGCAGGAGCTGTTGCGCCTGACCCGCGATATGCAGGTCATCAGCCAGACCTACACGCTGATGCTCAACAAAAGCCAGGAGCAGGACATTCTGCGCGCTGGCAACATCGGCAACGTGAGGGTCATCGACAACGCCGACACCAATGTCGAAAGACCCGTCAAACCGATGAAAACGCTGATTGTGCTGATTGCCACGCTGCTCGGCGCACTGGTGGCGATGACCATGGTTTTCGTGCGCCAGGCGTTCTATCGCGGCGTCGAAAGCGCCGAGATCATTGAAAATCTGGGCATGCCGGTCTACGCGTCGCTGCCCTACTCGCGTCAACAGGAGCATCTGGACAAGCGCGACCATGCTGGCAAGGAGTCGAAGTTGCTGAGCATTGCCGCCCCTGCCGAGCTGGCGATCGAGTCATTGCGCAGCCTGCGCACAAGCCTGCACTTCGCCATGCTTGAAGCGCGCAACAACGTGCTGATGATATCCAGCCCGACACCGGGTGCAGGCAAGTCTTTTGTGTCGAGCAATCTGGCGACCATCATTGCCCAGACCGGCAAACGGGTCCTGCTGATCGATGCCGACATGCGCAAAGGCTACCTGCATCGCCTCCTCGGTCTGCAACCCAAACACGGGCTGTCCGACACACTGGCGGCGCGTCTGCGCTGTACCGAGGTCATCAACACCACCCGTGTCCGGCATCTGGATTTCATCTCCTGTGGTTTCGCCGCGCCCAACCCCTCGGAGCTGCTGATGCATGACAACTTCCACAAGATGCTTGCCGAACTGTCGCCGCTGTACGACCTGATTCTGATCGACACCCCGCCCATCCTCGCCGTGACCGATGCGACGCTGGTTGGCCGTCAGGCGGGCACTTGCCTGCTGGTGGCGCGCTTCGGCATGACCACCGTTCAGGAAATCGAAGCCAGCAAACGACGTTTGGGTCAGAACGGAATTCTGATCAAGGGCGCCATTTTCAACGCGGTGGTGCGCAAGGCCACGACCTCCGACTACGACTGCGCCGCCTACGGCTACAACTACCACCCCGCGCCCCGATAACCGGGGTGCTGCTTGCCGCTGACCGAGCTGTTTCATTTAAAAGGAATTAACCATGTCCCACTCCGACCAGGATGTCCGCTGGTACCTGATCCAGACCAAACCGCGGCAGGAAGCCCGCGCCGAAGAACATTTGCGGCGTCAGCAGTTCGAGTGCTATCGACCGTTACAGGCCGATGCAAAAAAAACCGGCGCGAAGGCTCAGGCCGGCGAGCCCTTGTTCCCCGGCTATCTGTTCATTCACATGGATCAGGTGCAGGACAACTGGTACCCGATTCGCTCCACCCGCGGCGTCTCGCGCATCGTGACCTTCGGTGGTCATCCGGTGCCGGTTCGGGATCATCTGATCGAGCAGATCCGCCAACGACTCGCCACACCCGCGCCGAAAACACAGTTTACCCAGGGGGACGCGGTGCTGATCACGCATGCCAGTTGGGGTGAAGTCGAGGCCATCTTTCTGAGCGAAGACGGCGCGCAGCGCGCGGTGATCCTGCTCAATATGCTGCAACGCCAGCAAAAAGTGGTGCTGCCGATCAGCAGCCTGTCGCGAATCGAGGCGAGCGCCTAGCGCTCGAACCCGCCGCAACCTGCCGCACGACGTGTCCTGAAAGCATGCGTCGCACGCCTGTTTCACCAGCCTCGGAATCGCACCATGCCGCGCCAGACCACACTGGTAACGCTCACCTATGGTGACCGTTTCAGCTATTTGCACACCCTGATCAGCCGCTCGCTGGAAAGCCCGCTGATCGGCCGCGTGATCGTTGTCAGCAATGCTTCCACCGCGCCGCTGCAAGTGCTGTGCGATGAGTGGCCCGATCGGGTTCAGGTGATCTGGCTGCCGCACAACACCGGCTCGGCCAATGGCTACTCGGTGGGCATCAACGCCGCGCTGCAAACCGGAGACGACTGCATCTGGCTGATGGACGACGATAACGCACCGACCGCGCATGCCATCGAGGCATTGCATCGATCCTTGCGTGAACGGCAACTCATCGACGGCCAGGACAACTGCGCGGTGCTCGGCTTTCGCCCCACGCATCAAGCCGACATCGCCGCAGGTGTGCCGCTGCAATATGCGATCCAGCGGCGCTCAAGCTTCTTCGGCTTTCACATCGCACAGTTGCCTTACAAGATCTGGCGACGCCTGCCGTGGGGAAAGCCCGATGCGACCCGGCTGATGCCGGAACGCGTGCAACTGCCTTTTGCCACTTACGGCGGGCTGCTTGCCCATCGCAGCCTTTACCAAAAGATCGGCCTGCCACTGGATGCTCTCAAACTGTACAGCGATGACAGCGAATACACCTGGCGCATCACCGACGGTGGCGGAAAGCTGTTTCTGGTGCCCGATGCGCGGCTGGATGATCTGGAAGACTCCTGGAACATCAAGGCACGGACCCGCAATGTCTATGAAAGCTACCTGCTGGGCGGCTCGGATCTGCGCGCCTACTACGCAGCGCGCAATCAGGCCTGGTTCGACAAACATGTCTGGGCGGCTTCCACGCTCAGCTATCGGCTCAATCGCCGGGTGTTTCTCTGCCTGCTGAGCCTGTATGCCTGGCGCCATGACGCGGCCCAGCGTCTGGACCTGCTCAACGACGCCATTCGCGAAGGCGAAGCCGGCAGGCTGGGCCTGAACAGGGCCTACCCACTATGAAAATCCTTTTCATCAACAGCCTCTACGCGCCCGATATCGGCGGCGGCGCAGAAATCATTCTGCAGCGTACGGTCGAGGGCTTGCAGCAGCGCGGGCACGGCGTCGCGGTATTAGCCACCACTGACCGGCCTGGCTTGCAACTGGCGGAGGTCAACCGGGTCAAGGTCTATCGGGCCGGCCTCCTTAACCACTATTGGCACTTCATCGCGCAGCGTCCGGGCCGGCTGGCGCGCTTTGCCTGGCACTGGCGCGACCGCTACAACGCAGGCATGCGTGAGTACGTGGAGCGCGTGATGGAGCTGGAGCAGCCAGAACTGGTGGTGTGCCATAACCTGACGGGCTGGTCTGTCTCGGCATGGGACCAGATCACCCAGGCCAATTGCCCGATCGTGCAGGTGCTGCATGATTTCTACCTGCTGTGCCCGGCAAGCACGATGTTCAGAAAAGGCAAAAGCTGTCAGCGCCAGTGCACGACGTGCACACGGTTGCGCAGCCATCATGCACACCAGTCGGAACAGGTCAGCGCGGTGGTCGGCGTCAGCCGCTTCATGCTCGACACGCTGCGGGCGCAGGATTACTTCAAGCATGCCAGAGGCTATGTGGTGCATAACGCCAGCCCGTTTACGCCAGCGCTTCGCGAGCAGCCAAAAGCACTTGCCGATAACGCACCGTTGCGTTTCGGTTACCTGGGCACCCTGTCGACCAACAAGGGGCTGGAGTGGCTGATCGAGCAGTTCCAGCGCCTGCCGTTCAAAGCCACCCTGCAGATCGCCGGGCGCGGACAGCCATCCGACGAAAAGCGCTTCAGGGCCATGGTCACGTCCCCGGACATCAGCTTCGTCGGTTTTCAGAGGCCTGAGCATTTCTATCGCCAGATCGACGTGGCGGTTGTGCCTTCCCTGTGGAATGAGCCATTCGGCATGGTCGCGGTCGAGGCGTGCGCGCACTCGCTGCCGGTCATCGCCAGCCGCATGGGCGGGCTCACGGAAATCATTCAGGAACCGCTCAATGGCTTGCTGTGCAGCCCCGATGACCCCGATTCACTGGGGCTGGCGATGCTCAGGCTGCATCAGCAGCCCGAACTGCTGGCACGCCTTGGCAGCCAGGCACGCAGCAGCGTCGCGTCGTTGATGAACCTGGACCTGATGCTGGACCAGTACGAAAGCATCTTCGCCCAGACCTTGCAGGATCGCAGCACGTAGCACGGGCGCAATCGCCCCCTTTGACGACATCAAGGACACGGTGTGGCACCCGCCAGCCCACTTTCATCAGCAGGACGCTCAAGATGATTTTCATCAATGCACGGTTTCTTACCCAGGACATCAGTGGTGTACAGCGCTACGCAGAGCAGATGTGCCGAGCGCTGAAGCGACTGCGCAACGATCTGGTATTCGTTGCGCCGCATAACATCAGGCTGCATGACTGCGCCAGCGCATTGGAGGCGCACTGCATCGGGCGCTCCACCGGGCATGCGTGGGAGCAGATCGACCTGCCGCTGTACCTGAAACGTCGTAGCAGTCCGCTGCTGATCTCGATCAGCAACACCGGGCCCGTGCTGTATGGCAACCAGATTGCGACTCACCACGACATCAACTATGTGCGCTACCCGCAAAGTTACACCCGGCTGTTCCGGCTGGCCTATCGGACCATCACCCCGATCCTGCTGTCGCGCGCCAGAACCCTGATCACCGGCAGCCACTTCTCGCGCAAAGAAATATCCTCGTTCTATGGTTACGCAGAAGACAAGGTGCTCGTCGTACCGGCTGCGGTCAGCGACGATTTCATACCGGGTTCGACCGCGGTGAATCATCCGAAATACCTGCTGGCCGTGTCCTCGCCGGCCGTGCACAAGAATTTCAGACGGATGATTCAGGCCTTTCTCAGCCTGCGCGGCCATACGGATCTGCAGTTGCATATTGTCGGCGCAGCCAGCGCGTTGTTCGCCGACCCGAACCTGCAGCACCTCGCCTGCCGTGACCCGCGCATCCGTTTTCTGGGGCGCCTCAGTGATGCCGAGCTGATCGCGCAGTACCAGGGCGCGACTGCGTTCGTCTTCCCTTCGCTTTACGAGGGCTTCGGCATCCCGCCGCTCGAAGCCCAGGCCTGCGGCTGTCCAGTGCTGGCGGCCAATGCCGCGTCGATCCCGGAAGTTCTGCAGGCCAGTGCGCTGTATTTCGACCCGCTGGACGTCAGCCACATGGCCGCAGCCATGCAGCGCATTCTGCTGGATGCGCCCTTGCGCAAGGCGCTGCGTGTGCAAGGCCTGCAAAACGTGCAGCGTTTTTCCTGGGAGCTTTCCGCGCAGCGCCTTTCCCAGCGCATCGATACGTTGCTGGCGGCCGACCCTGCGCAGCAAAGCAAGCTGCACGTCGCCGCCGAATCGTCCACCGGCAAACCCTGAATCCACAACAGCAACGCCAGGATGCGCGCCGTCGTGTCCGCAGTAGCGCGGGCCATTACAGCAAGGAACGCCCATGAGAATCGCTATCGTCCACGACTGGCTGGTGAGCTACGCCGGTGCCGAGCGCGTGCTCGCGTCATTGATCAACGTCTGGCCTGCTGCGGACCTGTTTGCGGTCATCGACTTCCTCAGCGATCAGGACCGCGCGCACCTGCATGGCAAGGTCGCCAGAACGACGTTCATCCAGAAGCTGCCCGGTGCCCGCAAACACTATTCGCGCTACCTGCCACTGATGCCGCTGGCCATCGAGCAACTGGATCTGTCCGGTTATGACCTGATCATCAGCAGCAGCCACGCGGTGGCCAAGGGCGTGCTGTGCGGCCCGGACCAATTGCACATCAGTTATGTGCACTCACCGATCCGCTATGCCTGGGACTTGCAGCACCAGTACCTTCAGGAGTCCGGGCTGAGCAAGGGAATCAAGGGTGGCCTGGCGCGCCTGATCCTGCATTACATTCGCTTGTGGGACCAGCGCACGTCGACCGGCGTGGATGCCTTCATTGCCAATTCCGGGTTTATCGGTGCGCGCATCAGCAAGGCCTATCGACGCGACTCCACCGTTATCTACCCGCCGGTGGACACACTCGGCTTCACTGCCCAGGGCACGCGTGGGGACTTCTACCTCTGCGCCTCGCGGATGGTGCCTTACAAACGCATGCCGATGATCGTCGAAGCCTTTGCCGCGATGCCTGACAAACGCCTGATCATGATCGGTGACGGACCGGACCTGGCCAAGGCGCAGGCCATTGCCAGCCAGGTGAGCAACGTGACGCTGCTGGGTTTCCAACCGAGTAACGTGCTGCTTGAGCACATGCGCAGTGCCAGAGCGTTTGTCTTCGCCGCCGAGGAGGATTTCGGCATCAGCCCGGTCGAGGCCCAGGCCTGCGGCACGCCGGTCATCGCCTTCGCCAAGGGCGGCGTCATGGAAACCGTGCGCGGTCTGGATCACCCGCAGCCGACCGGCGTGTTCTACCGACAGCAAACAGTCGCATCACTGATCGCCGCCATCGGCGAATTCGAAGCGGCGCAATCACGCATCTCTCCCGAGGCTTGCCGAGCCAATGCCGAGCGGTTTTCGGTCGCGCGCTTCGAGCAGGAGATCAAAGCCTTCGTCGAGGACCGTCTGGCCCTCTCAAGCAGGGTTCATCTGGCGCGCCTGCCTCAGTCGCAATGGGTCGCCCAGGCAGCGCCCGGCCTGGGCAGCGAACTGCCGAACCGTGTCGTCCCTCTGAAAATCGTCTGAGCGAGCCCTCCCCATGCGTACTTCAGTCCGCGGCATTCTGCGTGCCCACCAGTCAGCGCTTTCGCTCGCCCATCGCTTGCTGGACCTGACCGTCATTGTGCTGATCGGTTACTGGCAAACCGGGCTGACAGTCACCGACAGCACAGAAGCCTGGTCGCACATTTTCCTCGCGGTGCTGGTCTTTCACTGGGTCAGCGAGTACCACCAGTTGTATGGCTCATGGCGCGGCGAGCGCATCCTGCGCGAGCTGACCAAGGTCTTCAGTTACTGGGCGATGACCTTCATCACCCTGCTGTCGCTGAACAGCCTGCTGCTCAACCAGACGCAATTGCCCGATAACGGCCAGATGAGCTGGTTCGCACTGGCCCTCGCCGTGCTGTGCGGCTACCGGCTGCTGATTCGTCTGGCCCTGCACACCCTGCGTCGGCGTGGCTTCAATACGCGCCGGGTGGCCATCGTCGGCACCGGGCAGGTCGGCGAGCGGCTGGCCCGGTCCATCGCCCTGGCGCCCTGGATGGGCCTGATCCTGCTGGGCTTTTACGACGCGCATCCGCAGCAGATGAATCTGCAGGCGCACAAGCGCCGCCCGCCCGTACTGGGTGATCTGCAGCAGTTGATCGAAGATGCCCGCGCAGGCCGGATCGACAAGGTGTACATCACCCTCGCCTTCAGCGCCGAACCGCAACTGCGCGAGTTGATTACCGGCCTGAGCGACACCACCGCCTCGGTCTATCTGATTCCGGATGTGTTCATGTTCGACCTGCTGCATGCGCGCAGTGAAAGCATCAACGGCCTGGCCAGCATCAGCATTTTCGACTCGCCCATGGACGGTGCCTGGAGCCTGGCCAAACGTGCCGAAGACATCGTGCTGTCGAGCCTGATTCTGTTGCTGATCGCCGTGCCGCTGCTGACCATCGCGGCAGCCATCAAGCTCACCTCGGCCGGCCCGGTGCTGTTCCGCCAGCGCCGCTACGGGCTGGACGGCCGCTCGATCATGGTCTGGAAATTTCGCAGCATGAGCGTCCAGGAAAACACCGATGTGGTGCTTCAGGCGACGCGCAACGACGCGCGGGTAACACCGCTGGGCCGCTTTTTGCGCCGGACGTCGCTGGATGAGCTGCCGCAGTTCTTCAACGTGCTGCACGGCGACATGTCCATCGTTGGCCCACGCCCCCACGCCATTGCCCACAACGAGCAATACCGCAGGCAGGTCAACGGTTACATGTTGCGCCACAAGGTCAAGCCCGGCATCACCGGCTGGGCGCAGATCAACGGCTGGCGCGGCGAAACCGACACGCTGGACAAGATGCGCATGCGCGTCGAATTCGACCTGGAATACATCGAGCACTGGTCGATCTGGCTGGACCTGAAAATCATTCTGCTGACGCTGCTCAAGGGGTTCGTCAACAAGAACGCCTTCTGATGCCAGCGCTGACCTGAGCACCCACCGAACACCCTCGGTACGCAACAAGAACGGAGCAATCCCATGAAAGGAAAAACGTCATGAATCGAAGCTTTACTGCGTTACTGCTGGTCAGCCTGGCGCTTCAAGGCTGTGCATTCGCGCCGGGGCAACATATGACGCCGGATGACGTCACCCTCGACAAGCCGGACGAACCCCGGGCACAGTTGATCGAGGTCACCCCGAAGACCCTGCAGCAACAGCAACTGCGCGCCACCGCAGAGGCCAAAGCCCTGCCGCAGGTGCTGCTGGACTACAGGACTCCGGAATACGTGATCGGTGCTGGCGATACCTTGCTGGTCACCGTGTTCGAACACCCCGAACTGACCGCGCCGGGCTCACAGGACCAACTGGATGCCAACACCCGGGAAGTGCTCAACGACGGCACGCTCTACTTCCCCTATGTAGGCAGAATCCGCGCGAGTGGCAGAACGGTCAGCGAGGTTCGTGAGCAGTTACGCATGGGCCTGGCGCCGCAATACACCGAGGTCAAGGTCGACGTCAAAGTGTTGCGCTACAACAGCCAGCGAATACTACTGTCCGGCTCTTTCAAGGTCCCCGGCCCGCAACCGATTACCAATATTCCGTTGAGCCTGGTGCAGGCGGTGAGTGTCGCCGGTGTCGACCTGACCGATGCCAACCTGGCCGGGCTGACCCTGCGCCGGGAGGGCAAGGACTACCTGATCGACATCGACTCGCTGAACCGCCGGGACTCGCAACTGAGCCGGATCTTCCTGAAGGACGGCGATTACCTGCACCTCAACAGCAACTCGCGAAACAAGATCTACGTGCTGGGCGAGGTCCGTAACCCTCAGGTGATCTCGTTCGGCACCACCCGCCTGACGCTGCTCGAGGCGTTGGGAAACTCCGGCGGCCTCAGCCCGGACAGCGCAGACGGCGATGCGGTGTACGTCATACGCGGTGCGGAAAACTTCGCCCAGGCGCCTTCCACCGTCTACCACCTCAATGCGAAAAAGCCCACCGCCTACCTGCTGGCGGGGCAGTTCGAGCTCAAGGCGCAGGATGTGGTATTCGTCGGCCCTGCCGATATCACCCGCTGGAGCCGCTTCATCAGCCAGCTGCTCGGCTCGGCCAGCGTGATACAGACCGGTGCGGCCTTTCGCAACTGACCCAGGCGGCCGTTCACCAATTTCCCTGCACGCGGTTGTGCGGGGATTTTTTTGCCTGTCGCACGGCACCAGACTGTTGCCAGAGCAACAGCGGTTCAACAGTTGACGGCTTTTGCATCAGCGCGGCGAACTCTCTCCCCCTGCGTGAAAGACACGCAGACCCAACGGCTGCGGGCCATCGCCAGACACACAAGAAGGCTGGCACATAAGCTGCTTTGCAGGCTTACGTTTATCGCAAGGACATCCCTCATGCGCGTCGTTTCACTTTCAGGCAGTCCCTCCCCCAAATCCCGTTCCGGCGTTGTGCTGGCCCACGCCGGCCGCTGGCTGCAGAGTCACGGCGTTGAAGTCACCACATTGCGCATACGCGACTTCAATGCGGAGGACCTGCTTTTCGCCCGTTTCGACAGCCCGCAGGTGCTGGAATTGATCGAAGCGGTCAGCCAGGCCGATGGCCTGCTGATCGGTACGCCGGTGTACAAGGCGTCATTTTCCGGCGCGCTGAAAACCCTGCTCGACTTACTGCCCGAGCGCGCGCTGCATGGCAAAGTGGTCTTGCCGCTGGCCACCGGCGGCAGTATCGCGCACATGCTGGCCGTGGATTACGCGCTCAAACCGGTGCTGTCGGCGCTCAAGTCTCAGGAAGTACTGCACGGCATCTTCGCTATCGATACCCAGGTCAGCTACGACGACAACGAACTCGGCGGTACGCTGGACGAAATCCTCACCGAGCGCCTGCACGAAGGGCTGGAGCATTTCCACCACGGCCTGCAACGCCGCTTGCAGGCGCGTCACCAGCAGGCTGGCGGGCACTTACAACTGGCGTTGTAGTGCCGGAATAGCAAAGGCATCAATGCTCGATAAACAGCGGATACAACGAGGCCACCAACAGCGCTGCCATCACGCCGTTGAAAATACGTAACCCGAGCGGATCGCGCAGAACGTTGCGCAGCAAACTGCCAAAGCCTGCCCAGACGCCCACACTGGGCAGGTTGATCAGCGCAAACACTGCGGAAATCACCACAACGTTGTAGAAGTAGCCCTGCATGGGGGTGTAGGTGCTGATCGCGCCGATCGCCATGATCCAGGCCTTGGGATTGACCCATTGAAAAAGCGCGGCGCTCATGAAACTCAGCGGCTTGCCCTCGCTGTCGACGCTATCGGAGGCCGGCCCCGACGTGGCGATTTTCCAGGCCAGGTACAGCAGATAGGCAGCCCCCACGTAGCGCAGGATTGTATAGAGAACCGGCCAGGCCTTGAAAACACTGCCTAGACCGAAGCCGACGGCCAGTACCAGAACGAAAAAACCGACACTGATCCCCAGCATGTGCGGCAGGGTGCGACTGAAACCGAAGTTCACACCCGAGGCCAGCAGCATCATGTTGTTGGGGCCGGGAGTAATGGAGGTGACGAACGCGAAGAGTGTGAATGCCAGAAGCAAATCGAAAGAGAGAAACATGTTGCCTGTCCGGATCAGTGAGTCAGGTACTCACCCTATCGAACGCGGTGCAGGAAACACACGGACAGTTGCCGGCCAATTACTGCAGTACAGTTTTTACACAAAGCACTTTTCAAGCAGACTGTTAACCTTGGGGCTGCTGACCCGTGACACCCAGATCGACGCTTGTTTCGCCTTTTTCATCGAAGTCCCGCGCCTGCTGGATCTGCGGATCCGCCATCAATTGCGCCTTGCGCGCCTGGTACTCATCAAATGACAGGCCGCGACGGTTGAGGTCTTCAAGGGCCAACTGATGGCTTTCTTCAGCGCTGAACGCCCGCTGCTCGACAGCGTGGTGAGTGGAGCAGCCGGAAACCAGCGCAACAGTGAATGTCAGGACAAGCGCAAGGGCGAGCATACGGTTCATCGGGAGCCTCCGGTCGGGCTTCATTTCAGGAATGAAGCAAGGTTACGCCTGCCCCTGACGCAGCAAAAATCATCCGCCGTGATAGTCGCTATCGACTGTTGCGAGCATTCTCGATCAACACCTCGCGCAACGCCTGAGCCGCCGCTGAAAGCTTGTGATCGGCGAGCATCATCAGGCCTATACGCCGTTCGATCAGCGGCTCCACCAGCGCCACGCAGCAGGCCCCCAGTTCCTGCATCTGCCCGATGCACAGTGACGGCACCGCGCTGACGCCCAGGCCATTGGCAACCATGCGCCCGATGGTCGACAACTGATGGCTCTCGAACGCGACCGCCAGCTTGCCGTGGCGCGGCTCGATGGCCTGTTCCAGGAGCAAACGTACTGCCGACGGGCGTTGCAGGGCGATGAAGTCTTCACGCAGCAGTTCTTCCCAGGCGACCTCATGCCGCCCGGCCAGTGGCGACTCACGGGGCACCACGGCGACGAAGCGGTCCATATAGAACGGGGTGAATGACAGGGCACTGTTCGACTCGGGCTCAAAGCCGATACCCAGTTCGACACGGCGATGGCGGACCATCTCCAGCACTTGCTCGTTGATCACGTCATGCACCGCCACGTTGACGCGCGGGTAGCGCCCGCGAAACACCTTCAAGGCCGCTGGCAGCAGATTACCGGCAAACGATGGCATGGCGGCGACCGACACCCTGCCCATTTGCAAAGTAAAACGCTGACGCAGCAGTTCTTCGGTGTTGTCCCAGTCGGCCAGCAACTGGCGCGCCAGCGGCAACAGGGTCTCGCCTTCGGGCGTCAGACCGACGTTGCGTGTGGTGCGCGTCAACAGCTGTCCGCCAAGGTCCTCTTCGAGGCTCTTGATCGTCAGGCTCAAGGCCGGTTGCGACACGTTGAGTCGCTCGCCGGCCTGAGCGAAGCTCAGGTACTGCGCAACGGCCAGAAAAGCGCGAAGCTGCTTGACGTTCATATATTTGCTTTTCTTATGAATTGATCAGAAAAACAAAATTAACAAATCAGTCCCGTCGAGAGAAGATGCAGGTCACCCGATCCTCCGGCAGCGCGACTGTCGGTCAACAACTATAAAAGGCGGATCATCATGGCTGGACTCGATAAACGAGTAGCGACCTACGAAGAAGCCCTCGCCGGGCTGACCGACGACATGACGGTACTCTGCGGCGGCTTCGGCCTGTGCGGCATCCCGGAAAACCTGATCGCGCAGATCAAGCGCATGGGCATCAAGGGCCTGACCGTGGTCTCCAATAACTGTGGCGTTGACGGCTTCGGACTCGGCATCCTGCTGGAAGACCGGCAGATCCGCAAAATGATTTCGTCCTACGTCGGCGAGAACGCCTTGTTCGAAAAACAGCTGCTCAGCGGCGAGCTGGAAGTCGAACTCACGCCGCAAGGCACCCTGGCGGAAAAACTGCGTGCCGGTGGCGCGGGCATTCCGGCGTTTTACACCGCGACCGGTTACGGAACGCCGGTCGCCGAAGGCAAGGAAACCCGTCAGTTCAATGGCCGCAACGTGATTCTGGAAGAAGCCATCACCGGTGACTTCGCCCTGATCAAGGGCTGGAAAGCCGACCACTTCGGCAACGTCATCTATCGTCATACCGCACAGAACTTCAACCCGGTGGTGGCCACCGCCGGACGGATCACCGTGGTCGAGGTCGAAGAAATCGTCGAGCCCGGCGTGCTGCTGCCTACCCAGATCCACACCCCCGGCATCTACGTCGACCGGGTCATTCAGGGCACTTTCGAAAAACGCATCGAACAGCGCACCGTCAGAAAATCCTGATAGCGCAGCCTTGGCCCTACAACAATAAAGAGGCTTCAGACGATGGCACTTTCCCGCGAACAAATGGCTCAACGTGTCGCCCGTGAACTCAAGGACGGTTACTACGTGAACCTTGGCATCGGTATTCCGACCCTGGTGGCCAACTACGTGCCCGATGACATCGACGTCATGCTCCAGTCGGAAAACGGCCTGCTGGGCATGGGCGCCTTCCCCACCGAAGACACCATCGACGCGGACATGATCAATGCCGGCAAGCAGACGGTCACCGCGCGCATCGGCGCCTCCATTTTTTCGTCGGCCGAATCCTTTGCCATGATCCGCGGCGGCCATGTCGACCTGACGGTGCTCGGCGCTTTCGAGGTGGATATCGAGGGCAACATCGCTTCGTGGATGATCCCCGGCAAGCTGATCAAGGGCATGGGTGGCGCGATGGACCTGGTGGCGGGCGCTGACAACATCATCGTCACCATGACCCATGCGTCGAAGGACGGCGAATCCAAACTGCTCACCCGTTGCAGCCTGCCACTGACCGGCGCAGGCTGCATCCGCAAGGTGCTGACTGATCTGGCCTACCTGGAAATCGAAAACGGCGCGTTCATCCTCCGCGAACGCGCGCCGGGGGTCAGCGTGGAAGAAATCGTGGCCAAAACCGCAGGCAAGCTGATCGTGCCGGATGACGTGATCGAGATGAGCTTCTGAGTCAGGCCAACGCGGAGCATTGGCACGATGCTCACCAGCTCACAAGCCGGGTCTTTTAGCTAAATTGCTCTAAAGCGCTTTTCGAGCACGATGGCACAGACGACGCAAATTGCGACGTAA